>DRMV01000042.1 GCA_011322445.1 Chloroflexota bacterium
AAAGCGAGGCGGCACACAGCCGCCCCGCCAAAGCGCATGGGGGAGAAGGTTGCTATTTCTCCACTTCGATGACTTCCCTGCCGTTGTAGTAGCCGCAGTGGGGGCAAACGGTGTGCGGCAGGTGCTTTTCGCCGCAGTTGGGGCAGGCTACCAGGTGCAGGGCTTTCAAAGCATGGTGCGAGCGCCGCTTGTCGCGGCGGGCGCTGGAAACACGGCGTTTAGGAAGGGGAGGCATGGTTGAACTCCTTGTTTCGTTGAGGTTGCTCAACGGGAATGGGCGCAAGACGCTAAAAAGCCCGCCGCTGGCGGGTGCGGCAGATTATACTCGATGGTGGGCAGGGGTGTCAAGCAAAAATTGACGTTGCGTTTACGTTGCCGGCGCGCTGCGCGGCCGAGGTGGGGGTATAATGTGCCCGTTTGAAAACTGGAGGTGCGTATGGCTGTTGCTCGGCGGGTGCTGAATGCGGTTTTTCGCCGCTTTTGGCCGTATGAGGTTCACGGGAAGGAGAATTTCCCTTCGCATGGCCCGGCGGTGATTGTCGCTAATCATGCTTCGCTGTTGGATGGCGTGTTGCTGTATGTTGCTTTGCCCGAGGTGCCGCGGTTTATCGTGTGGACACAGCACTACGAACAGGCGCTTTTGGGCTGGCTTTACCGCCGGCTGGATGCCATTCCGGTGGATGGCTGGCGGAAGGACGTGCCCCCCATTGGGCAGGAAGCCTATCGGACAGCGCGGGAGCACCTGGAAAGCGGTGGGTTGCTGGCGGTGTTCCCCGAAGGCGGGCGTACCCCCGATGGCCGTTTTATGTGCTGGCGCACGGGGGCGGCCCGCCTGGCGTTGGCGGCTACCGCGCCGATTGTGCCGATTACCATCAACGGCATGTACGAAGCCTGGCCCATTCATCGGGAACGCCCGCGACGCTGGCATCTTGAAATCATTGTGCATCCGCCCGTTGCGCCAGAGCCGTGGCTGGCGATCCGGCGCCGACGGGAAGCGGCTTTGGCGCTGACCCGCCACGTGCGTAACATTGTGGCGAGTGCCTATCGGCTTCCCGGCGTGGAATACGCGCCGCCCCCTGGCTGGCGAAGCCCGCACCCCGATTTGCCTTGCCCCCTGGCCGAATTAGACAATACCCCCCCGCCCTATGGTGTGGGGCGCGGGGGGTAGGTGGCCGAATCGGTGGGGGGAAGCGGGTTAGCGCGGTGTCGCGGCGCGCACCGGGTTTTGTAGCACGCCCAGGTCGGCAATTTCCACTTCCACGCTGTCGCCGTCGTGCAGGGGGCTTACGCCTGCCGGCGTGCCGGTGAGAATGACGTCGCCCGGCTCGAGGGTCATCACGGACGAAATGAAGGCCAGCAACTGGGGAATGCGGAAGACCATGTCGCGGGTGGAGCCCATTTGGCGGACATCGCCGTTGACGCGGCAGGTGATGAGCGCGTCGGCGGGGTCGAAGTCGGTGTCGATCCACGGGCCGAGAGGGCAAAAGGTGTCGAAGCCTTTGCCTCGCGTCCATTGTCCGTCGCGGCGTTGCAGGTCGCGCGCGGTGACGTCGTTGGCGATGGTGTAGCCAAGGATGTATTCTTGAGCCTCTTCGGGAGCAATCCACCGGCCGCGTTTGCCAATCACCACCGCCAACTCGGCTTCGTGTTCTACCTGTTGCGACTGTGGCGGTAGAATGATGGTGCCCCCTGGCCCGATGAGGGCAGAGGGCGGCTTGAGGAAAATCAGCGGGATTTCGGGCACTTCGGCCTGATGTTCCGCCGCGTGGGCAGCGTAGTTGCGCCCAACGCAGATGATTTTGGAGGGCTGTACCGGCGGCAGCACGCGAATGGCTTCCCACGGCAGCGTGGCTTCTTCGCGTTGCCGTTCTCCGAAGGGGGTGCCGTGCACAGCGCCGACCTTGAGCGTTTCGCCTTCCTTGGTGGGCGTGCGTTCCACCCACCCATAACGGGGCGGCTCGTCTTGATATTGGTAGCGGATCCAGCGCATGAGATGCTCCGTAAACAATGGGGTGGCTGCATTATAGCATGGCTGGGGTGGCGGTGGAATGGTACCAAAATCCAGTAGCCAAAACCTGCAGGATAGGGTAAACTTATACCGTCCCCCTTTGTGGGATGCAAAGGCGTTATCACGCGTTTTTTAAGGAGGCTCAAGGATGAAACTCGGCCGAGTGTTGATACTGGTTGCCCTGATTTTGATTCTGGGGGTTGCAACCGCTTTCCTGTGGTTAAAGCGGTCGGCTGCTCCCGCAGCGCCCGGTGGGGGTGAAATGGCAACCCCTGAAGCAGCGCAGAACATGCTGCCGGTGGTGGTAGCCGCTCAGCCTATTCGCCGTGGCACCAAGATTACCGATGCTATGCTCACGACCGTCAAGTTGCCTGCCGACCGCGTGCTCGCGGTGCAGTTGACTGACCCGAAGCAGGCTATTGGCAAACTGGCGGTGCGTGATCTGGCGCAAGGGATGTTCATCACGCGAGGCGATGTGGCCGAGAAACTTTCGGTGAGTGCCGAGGGGTCGTTGGCTTCGTTGCAGATCCCACCTGGCTCGGTGGCGATTTCTATCCCGATGACGCGGTTGAGCGGGGTGGCTTACGGCATTCGGCCGGGCGACCACGTCGCGGTGCTGGCCTCGTTCCCCTTTGTGGATGTGGATCAGGACTATCAGAGCGTTTTGCCGAATAAAATCGCGGTGGTGATGCCGCCGCAGACGAATGAGCAGGGGCAATCGACGATGACGGCGGGCGTGCAGCCTTCGGAAGCCCCGATGGGGCGGTCGTTGAACGACGACAACCTGGGGGTGCCGTTCTATGTCATTCCTTCGGAAGCCCAGCGGGCGCGCCTGGTGAGCCAGATGCTCATTCAGGATGCCGCGGTGCTGTATGTGGGCACCTTCCCCTTGACGCCTCAAAAGCCTGTTCAGCCTACCGGTGAGGGCCAGCAGGAGAACAACCAGCAACAGGCCGCCCAGCCGACGCCGCCGCCTCAGGCCCAGCAAGGGCAGCAGACGGGCACGGAGAACACCCAGCAGCAGAACACGCCACCAGACATTATCACCCTGGTGGTTTCCCCGCAAGAGGCTGTGACGCTCAAGTATTTGATGGACCGCCAGGTGCCGCTTACTCTGGCTTTGCGGGCTGGTGGCGATACTACGGAACTTTCCAGCGAAGCGGTGACGCTGACCTACGTGTTGGATACTTACAAAGTGGTCGTGCCGGCGAAGTTGCCTTACGACATTCAGCCTCGCATGGATCAGGTGGTGCCGCCGACGTTGCAGAACGATATGCAACTGGTGCAGCCTCAGCAGTAAGTTTGAAACTAAATGCCCCACGGGGATGACCGCCAGCGGGTGGCTTCCCCGTGGGGTGGCAGATGGGTTTCCTTGCCTCAAGCGTGTAGGCCATTTTGACTTTGGAGCGACGAAGGGACAAACATGGGCGTGAATCCAGATGTGATCAGCGTGTTGATTGTCGATGACATTGCCGAGACTCGCGAAAACATTCGGCGGTTGTTGCAGTTTGAAAAGGGTGTTGAAATTGTAGGTTCGGTGGGAAGCGGGCGTGAGGCCGTGGCCCTGGCCGAGCGGGTCAGGCCCGATGTCGTCATTATGGATATCAACATGCCTGACATGGACGGCATCACGGCGACCGAATTGGTGCGTGAAAAAGTGCCGTATGCGCAAGTTGTCATTTTGACAGTGCAAGACGACCCTAACTACATGCGGCGGGCAATGCTGGCCGGAGCCCGCGATTTTCTTGCCAAACCGCCCACGATCGACGAATTGACCGCCGCCGTGCGGCGGGCAGGGCAATTTGCCCATCAGGAAAAAGAGCGCTTGGGGAGCGCAGGGCAGGTGGCGATGCCGGGAGGCGGCGCCGCAGGAGGCGGCACGGGCATGCTCGCGACCGGCAAAGTCATCACTTTCTTTAGCGGCAAAGGCGGCCTGGGCAAAACAACGCTGGCCGTCAACCTCGCGATGGCGCTGCAGAGCCCCGACACGCCCGTGGTGATTGTGGATGGCAATCTTCAGTTTGGCGATGTGGTTTTGCTGCTCAACGAGCACGGCCGCCATAACATCCTCGACCTGGCGCCCCGGGCTGATGCGTTAGACCCCGATGTGGTCGAGAGTGTGCTGATTACCTATCAGGATACGGCGCTGAAAGTGCTGGCAGCGCCGACGACTTTTGAGGAAGCCAACCAGATCAGCGGCGAACAGTTTGGGCAATTGATCACGTTCCTCAAGACCATGTTCGAGTATGTGATTGTAGATACCTCGTCGGCGTTGGACGAAATTACGCTGGCGGCGCTGGATGCCAGTGACCTGGTAGTGGCGCTGGTGGCACAAGACATCCCTTCTATCAAAGATGCCCGCGTGTTTTTGAACTGGCTGCGGGGTGCTGGTGTGCCGGATGAGCATATCTTCCTGGTGATGAACCGTTACGACAAGCGCATCGGCATCACCCCCGAGCGCGTGGGTGATAGTTTCCGCCATCCGGTGGCGCTGGCGATTCCCGATGATTTCCGGCATATTTTGCCGGCCATCAACAAAGGCACGCCGGTGTTGCGGCTGAGCCGAAGCGCGCCCATTGCACGCAGCATTGTCAAAATGGCCGAACTGGTGCGGCGACGGCTCACCGAACTGGAAACGGCCGAGTTGAGCGATTGAGCCTGGAGGTTTGGGTATGTCCCTTTTGAAACGCATCGAGCGTGAGGGGGGCTCACAAGGCAATAAGGCGCAAGGTCGCCCCAGTGGCTTGCAATCCCGCCGGGCGGTTGCGCCGCGCCCCAAAGCCGAACAGAGCACCTTGGCAGACCTCAAAACAAGGGTGCAGCAGCGGCTTTTGGCCGAACTCGACCCGGCAATGGATATCAGCCAGGCCGCGGAGGTGCGCCGCACAATTCGGGACCTCTTTGAGCAGATTTTGCAAGAGGAAAACATCGTGCTTTCGCGGCCCGAGCGGCATCGCTTGTTTGAAGCCATCGCAGCCGAAATTTTGGGCTTTGGCCCTCTGCAACCGTTGCTGGAAGATGACTCGATTACAGAAATTATGGTCAACGGCCCTAAGAATATTTACGTGGAACGCGCGGGTAAACTTCAGCGGGTGCCGGTGGCCTTTGAGGACGACGACCATGTGATGCGCATTATTGAGCGCATCGTGGCGCCGCTGGGGCGGCGTGTGGATGAGTCCAGCCCTTATGTGGACGCTCGTTTGCCCGATGGCTCTCGTGTGAACATTGTTATCCCGCCCATTTCTCTCGTAGGGCCTGTGGTGACCATCCGTAAGTTCTTCAAGACGCCCCTGACGGTGCAAGACTTGATCAAGTTTGGCTCCATTACGCCCGAAGCAGTGCAGTTTCTGGAAGCCTGCGTCAAAGCCCGCCTGAACATCGTGATTTCTGGTGGTACGGGTTCGGGTAAAACGACGTTGCTGAATATCCTTTCGGGCTTCATTCCTCACGACGAGCGCATCATTACGGTGGAGAACGCGGCTGAGTTGCAATTGCGGCAGGAACATGTGGTCACGCTGGAGTCGCGCCCGCCGAACATTGAAGGGCGCGGCGAAGTGACAATCCGCCAATTGGTCATCAACACGTTGCGTATGCGTCCCGACCGCATCATCGTGGGTGAGGTGCGCGGTGCAGAGGCGTTGGATATGCTGCAGGCCATGAACACCGGGCACGAAGGCTCGATGACGACGGTGCACTCCAACAGCCCGCGCGATACGCTTTCCCGTATGGAAACCATGACCCTGATGGCAGGTATGGAATTGCCGGTGCGGGCCATTCGCGAGCAAATCGCTTCGGCCATTGACCTGATCGTCCATCAGTCCCGTATGCGTGATGGTAGCCGCAAAGTGGTGGCTATTTCGGAAGTGTCGGGGATGGAAGGGGACGTCATCAGTATGACTGACTTGTTCGTCTTTCAGCATGGCGGTTTCCGAGAGGGCAAAGTTTATGGGCGTTTGACCCCCACGGGGCTACGGCCTAAGTTCATGGATAAAATTGAGGCGGCGGGCATTCATTTGCCGGCCTCGATTTTCGGCATTGGAGCCAGACGACGGGCATGATGCTGCCGAGGAGAGCGGTATGACCAACATCAATCCGATGTTGATATTGATTGTCGGCGGTGGGTTGGCGCTACTTTTGCTGCTGGTAGGTGTGGTGCTGACTTACCGCTCCAGCCGTTCATTGGTAGAAGAACGGTTGGATAAATACCTCGGCGAAGAGACTTTGCAGGCCATCGAAGCCGAGCGCGAAGCCCAGCGCCAGCGCGAGGGCCGGATGGATAAGCAACTGGCGCGCACCGGCTGGTGGGAAAAGGTTTCGCGCGATCTGGCGCGGGCCAACCTTCGCCTCAAACCTATGGAATACATTTGGCTGCGCCTGGGCCTTACCGTGGTTGGTACGGCGTTGGGCTACGGCCTTGGTGGGGGGACGTTGGTGTTTACCCTCGCCGGCCTGGTGTTGGGCTATTTTTCGCTGGGGATGTTCGTGAAAATGCGCCAGGGCCAGCGCTTGCGCCGTTTCAATTCCCAGTTACCCGATATGCTCAATCTGATGGTGAATGGTCTGCGGGCAGGGTATTCCACTTTGCAGGCGCTGGAAGCCGTGAGCCGCGAGATGCCTGACCCCATTTCTACCGAATTCCGACGGGTGGTGCGCGAGGTGCAAATCGGCATTCCGCTGGAAGACGCCCTCGACAATATGCTGCGCCGTATCCCCAGCGACGACCTGGACCTGGTGGTGACGGCCATCAACATTCAGCGCGAAGTGGGTGGTAACCTTGCCGATATTTTGGAAACCATTTCTACCACCATTCGCGACCGGGTGCGGCTGAAGGGCGAAATTCGGGTGTTGACTTCCCAGGTGCGGTTTTCGGGTACGGCGCTGGCTATTTTGCCCATCGCTCTTTTCTTCCTCATCTACCGCATGAACCCCTCGTACATGGGGCAACTCATCAAACCCGACAACCCGGCAGTCAAGCCGATAGGTTATTGCATCATCGGCACCGGCTTGATTTTGATTGCTGTTGGTTACGTGGTGATGAACAAAATCGCTGATATTGAAGTGTAAGGATTGGTGCCATGCTTGTCGTCTGGCTTGTGATTGCTCTTCTCATTATTGGCGCGATCCTGCTGGCTATTATTGGCTTGCGGCAGAGCGAAGCGGAAAGCGAAGACCCGCTGCAAGAGCGCCTGGCCGAATATATGGACAGTGGCCGTGAAATTCATTCGCTGGAAGAGGTGGAACTGGAGCAGCCTTTCAGCCAGCGTGTGATTATGCCACTGGCGCGTGCTTTGGGTAACCTGGCGCTGCGTTTCACGCCGCAAAGCGCCATTCAAGCAGCCCAGAGGAACCTGGAACTGGCTGGCCGTCCCAATGGGCTGGAAGCCTCGACGTACGTTGCCATGCGCTTTGTGCTGGCTATTGGGCTGGGGCTGGGCACCTTTTTCCTCTTGAAAGTGGCGCCCAATGCCGGGCTGCGTTCCAAGGCCTTGCTGTTGATGATTGTCTTTGGCATTTTGGGCTATTTTATGCCCGAATTGTGGCTGCGCAGCAAAATCAACAAACGGCAAGACGCCATCCTCAAAGCCATGCCCGATGCCCTCGACCTGTTGACGATTTGTGTGGGGGCAGGGTTGGGGTTCGACGCGGCCATGCAGAAAGTGGTGGAAAAGTGGGATAACGAACTGGCTTTTGAGTTTGGGCGGGTGTTGCGCGAAGTGCAATTGGGGAAAACCCGCCGCGAAGCCCTGCGCGATATGGCCGACCGTGTCGATGTTCCAGAGATGACCAGTTTCGTGGCCGCGATCATCCAAAGCGAGCAGTTAGGTGTTAGCCTGGGCAAAGTGTTGCAAATTCAGGCTGATAACATGCGCGTCAAGCGGCGCCAACGGGCGCAGGAAGCCGCCCAAAAAGCGCCGGTGAAAATGCTGTTCCCGCTGGTCTTTTTGGTGCTGCCTGCGCTCTTCCTCGTGTTGCTGGGCCCGGCGGCCATGATCGTCATTCAGATGTTCGTGACAGGTGGCTTCTAACCCCTGGCCTTTTCGGCTTTATCACACCTTTTGGCTTGCTCTCGATTGGCTTTTCCCGCCCCGATGCGTTGGTTGTGGACGCGTCGGGGCGCGTTTTTGTGATGCCTGCCGTGCTGCGGTGCCGCGAGTGCCTGAGCCGCGCTGCCTTCGTTGTGGGAACCCCCTCCCCGCGCCCGCAGCGGACGGGCTGTGCTCGCGCTGCCGTTTGCATCCTCCCGCGTTTGATGTGGCTCGCGCCTGGGCCCCGATGACGGGCACCGTGCGCAAGGCGGTGCATCAGTTGAAATACCACCGGGACCTGGCGCTTGCCGAAACCCTGGCAGGGTTTTTGCTTGCCCTGGTGGACGCGTTGGGGTGGCGCGTGGATGTGGTGGTGCCTGTGCCCCTGGGGAAGGCGCGCTACCGGGCGCGCGGGTACAATCAGGCGGCGTTGCTGGCTTTCCCTCTGGCTTTGGGGTTGGGGGTTCCCTATGAAGGCAAGGCGCTGGTGCGTGTTCGCGAAACCCCCTCGCAGGTAAATCTGAGCGCCGAGGCCCGGCGGCGTAATGTGGCGGGGGCGTTCACCGTGGTGCAGCCGCAGGCCGTGGCGGGCAGGGCGGTGTTGCTGGTGGATGATGTCATGACGACCGGTGCTACGCTCGACGCTGCCGCGACGGCGCTTAAAACCAGCGGCGCGCGCCAGGTCTTTGCAGTGACCGTCGCACGCGCCGTGTTGCGCGGCACGAGACTGGTGCCATAGCCTTGTGCGAGGCTGTTTCAGGCGACGCTGTTTCTTCTGCGATGCCGGAAGAAAAGGAAAATAGTCAGCCCGGCCAGGGCCAACAGCGTGCCGCTCAGTCCCCCGAAAATCAGCCATGCCTGTTGCCAGGTGCGTGCCTGGGGCACGTAAAGCGGCCGCGAAGTTTGCAGACGGGTGCGCATTTCTTCCACGAAAGTGCGGTCGGCTTCTACCGGCACCAGGGATGCCCGCAATTGGGCTTCCAGTGCGGCCATCTCTTCGGCAGAAAGACGCTCACCCCACAGCGGCATTTTCGACCTCCACCGGATAGGCAACCAGCCCTGCGGTTTGCGGCCCCAGGTGCACGGTTACGGCCGTGGAAAGCGAGGTAGTGACGAGTTCCCGAACATTCAGCGCCGCGCGGGCCATTTCGGCCAGTTTGGCGGCGTCTTTGGGGGCCCGTGCATGCACGATGGCTACATCGGCCAGCCGTCCGCCCATCTCCGCTTTCATTCGCTGCACAACGTGCTCCAGTGCGCGTTTACGGGTGCGCACTTTGTCGGTGGCGACCAGTTCGCCGTCGATGAGTTCGATAATGGGTTTCAGTTGCAGCAACGAGGCCACCAGCGCCTGGATGGCTTTCACGCGGCCGCTCATGCGGGGGTAGTCCAGATTGTCCACGGTAAGCACCACGCGGGCGCTCTCGCGAATGGCTTCCAGACGCCGCAAAATGGCCTCAGGGGAAGCCGCGCGGTCGGCCATTTCACGGGCTTCCTTGCACATGAAAGCCAGGGCGGCTGCACCGGCTGCGCTGTCGAAGGGAATGACACGGATTTTGCCTGCCAGCCTGCGGGCGGCGATGACAGCGGATTCGTAAGTGCCCGAGAGTTTGCTGCCCACGTGAATGGAAAACACCGTGTCGCCGGGTTGGGCAACTTCTTCGTAGACGGCTTCCAGTTGCTCGGGGGAGGCTTGGGAAGTTTTGGGAATGATGCCGCGCTCGGCAATCAGGCGGTAAAAACCTTCTTCGTCGATGTCGACGTTTTGGATGAAGGTCTCTTCACCGAAGTGGATGCGGAAAGGCACCACGCGAACGCGGTATTTTTCGATCCATCCGGGGGGGAAGTCGGCTGTGCCGTCGGTGACGATGTGAATCATTTCAGGCCTCGGGAGGTTGGTTTTTGAGCTCGGTGCGTAAGGCGATCAGGGTGCGGTGGTAAAGGCTTTTGATCGCGCCTTCGCTGCGCCCTAAAATTTGTCCGATCTCGGCATTGGAAAGCCGGTCGACGAATTTCAAAATGAGCAGTTCCTGGCGGTCAGGGGGTAGTTTTCGTATAGCCATAAGAAGGCGCTCTTCTTCTTCGTGGCGGATGAGGCGCTCTTCGGGGTGCGGGTCGTGGGCTGCCGGTGGGTTCCAGGCGGTCTGCTCTAAGGCAATTTCTTTACGACGGCTTTGGTCGCGATGCCAGTTGGCGACCAGGTTGTGTGCGATGCGGTAAAGATAAGCCGAGAAAGGCAGCCCGCGCTCTTCGTAGCGGTGAATGTTCTGAATCGCCCGGTAGAACACCCGGGCGGTGAGGTCTTCGGCTTCCTGGGGGTGCCCAACGCGGTAGTAAATGTAACTGTAAATCCGTTGCACGTACCGCTGGTAAAGGATGCCGAAGGCTTCCTGGTCGCCTTCGCGCGCGCGGGCGATGGCTTCGCTATCGGAAAGTTCGGCGGTTTGCGTGTCGTCCATTAAAACCCGTCCAGGGGGGAAAAGTTACAGGCTTCAGGGATTTTGCTGGGAGTATCCGGAAGAGCGGCGCCCGGTGCGGCCGCGTTTCGGGGGAAAAGTTACAGGCTTCAGGGATTTTGCTGGGGCCATGCGGCGGCTACCAGCGCGGGCAGTGCTTCGCCTGCGGCTGCGCGCAGGATGGTGTTGGCCAGGTCGGAAAGCGGGGTGGGCTGGGGGTTGATTTCGACGACCCACGCGCCGTTTTCTTTCGCCAGGCCGGGCAGCGCCGCGGCCGGGTAAACCACACCCGACGTGCCGATGACAAGCATCACGTCGGCATTTTGGGCGGCATGGAGGGCTGCTTCCAGCGCCTGAGGCGGCAGGTTTTCGCCAAAGAAGACCACATCGGGACGCAGCACGCTCCCACACTGGGGACAACGCGGGGCTTCCCCTTCCGCAGGCGGTTCCCAGGCTGTCACGAGGTGGCGGTTCGCGGCGCAGACGGTCCGCATGATGTTGCCGTGGAGTTCGATGACCGCTCGGCTGCCTGCTTGCTGGTGCAACCCATCCACGTTTTGGGTGACGAGGGTAAAGCGGGGCGCCAGGCGTTCCATCGCGGCCAGCGCCCGGTGGCCTGCGTTGGGGGCGGCTTGCCGCACCAGGTTGCGCCGCCAGGCGTACCACGACCACACCAGGCCGGGGTTGCGGGCCAACCCTTCGGGCGAGGCCAGCGTTTGGGGGTCGTAGCGGGCCCACAGGCCGGTTTGGGCTTCCCGAAAGGTGGGAATGCCGCTTTCTGCTGAAATGCCCGCACCCGTCAGCGCCACAATGTGGCGGGCTTCCTGCAGGCGGCGAATGAGGTCAGCGGGAAAAGTCGAGGGGGGCATGGGCGCTCCTTCGATGTCTTTATTCTACCGCGTTATGATACACTTAACGCCACACAATCTTTTCGGAGGAAGGCTATGCGGATTATTTTGGATGCGATGGGCAGCGATCGTCACCCAGAGCCCGAACTTCACGCTGCAGTGGAAGCAGCCCGGCTGTTTGGGGATGAGATCATTTTGGTGGGTAAAGAAGATGTGCTGCGCCCTCGGTTGGAAGCCTTGAACCCCGACGGCGCGCCAGTGCGCATTGTGCACGCGCCTGAAGTGCTGGAAATGACCGACAAGCCAGCCCGCTCGGCGCGCACCAAGGCGCAAAATTCGATGGCGGTGGGCATGGAGTTGCTGAAGGCGGGGGAAGGCGATGCTTTTGTCACCGCGGGCAACACCGGCGGGGCGATGGCGAATGCACTGTTTCGGCTGGGGCGCATTCGCGGCGTCAAGCGCCCCGCGTTGGCGACGCGTTTCCCCACCCGCAAGGGCTATTGTGTGGTGTTGGATATCGGCGCAAATGCCGAATGCAAGCCGGAATACTTGCTGCAGTTTGCTGTGATGGGTTCGGTGTATGCCGAACGTTTGCTCGGCGTGCAGAACCCGCGGGTGGGGTTGCTTTCCAATGGTGAAGAAGCAGGCAAAGGGAACGATTTGGTGAAGGCCACTTACCCTTTGCTGGAAACAAGCGGGTTGAATTTCATCGGCAACGTTGAAGGGAAAGAGCTCTTTGGCGGTGAGGCCGATGTGGTGGTGACCGATGGGTTTACCGGCAATGTGCTTTTGAAGGCCTCAGAGGCGGTGACAAAGTTGCTGGTTGATGTGTTGAAGGAAAACCTGATGGCTTCCACGCGCACGAAACTGGGGGCGTTGCTGGCAAAACCGGCTTTTGACGCCCTCAAAGGGATGCTGGACCCTGAGGAAATCGGCGCGGCCCCGCTGTTGGGCATCAATGGGTTGGTGTTTGTGGGGCATGGGCGTTCCGATGCCCGGGCTTTGCTGAGCGCCATCCGCGCTGCCCGTCAGGGTGTGGAAAGCGATCTTTTGACCCAATTGGGCACGGCAATTGCCGCTCGCCTGACCGCAGCCAGGGAGTAAAACCATTATGCGCGTGGTAACCAACGAAAAGTTCATCGCTCGGAACGCTCGCATTGGGCGGTACGCGAGTGTGGCTTCCATTGTTATTTTGGGCGCGGGTGTGTATTTGACCTTTGCCCGCCCCGACCTGGTCACTCTGACGTTCGCCCTTCTCATCGTGGGCTTCATTCTTTCCCAGGTGGGCATTTATTTCGGCAACCGCTGGGCCAAGCCGCCCCGTGTGGATGTCCAGATTTCTGCCGCGCTGAAAGGCATGGGGCGCAGTTACACCCTCTATCATTACGCTACCCCCGCTTCTCACTTGCTGGTGGGGCCTGGCGGGGTGTTTGTGATTGTGTCGCGCTTCCAGCGAGGGACGATGACTTACAAAAAAGGTAAATGGCGACAACATGGCGGCTTGATGCTGTGGTATTGGCGCATTTTTGCGCAGGAAGGCATTGGCCGCCCCGATTTGGAAATCAAAGCCGAGGTAGATGCTGTCTCCGAGCAGTTGCGCCAGCACCTGGATGCAGAAGATTACGAGGCGCTGCAGCCCATCAAGCCCATTTTGGTTTTTACCAACCCGTCGGTAGAACTGAAGGATGTGGAGGAAGCCCCCGTCCCCACAGTGAAAATCGATGACTTGAAGGCCACCGTCAAGCGCCTTGCCAGGGATACCCGCCTGACTGGTGAGCAACTCAAGCGCATTCGCGCCGCGTTGGGTGACGAGGGCAAGCGCGCCAGGGACGAAGCATAGGGATCAATGTTCAGCGAAGAAGAGCGCAAATTGTGGCGCGTGGCCGTAGCATTGGGGAGCGCAGCCTGGCTGGTGCTGTTGGTGGGCGGCGTTTATGAGGTGTTGCATCTGCTGGCTTTGGCTGTATTGCCAAAGGATGCATTCATCATCTGGTCGGCGCAGATTGCGGGCGCGCTCTGGCAAATGTTGTGGGTTTGGGCAGCGTATTTGTTGCTGCGGGGCGCGTCCTTGAGCCTGCGCGTGATCATCGAAATTCGGCAAAATGTGGTCTCTCAAGAGGAGCAAGGGGAGGGGGAAGATGTTCTTTGATGAACAGAGCGAGCGCATCTATCGCCGCCTGCGTTTGTGGGAAACCGAGGATTTGTTGGAAGCCCTGCGCACCAGGGATGAAGAGGAGTGGACGCTGGAAGCGTTAGAGGTCATTGAGCGCATTGTGAAAGAGCGATTGGGCGAAGTGCCGAATTTTGAGGACGAAGAAGAGGAAGAGGAAGAGGAAGGGCCGGTTTTTTATGCTAAAGAAGAAGCGATGAGGTTGCTCTCGTTGTGGACACAGGCGCGGAAATGGCTGGTTTGGGCCATTGTGGCGATGAATCTTTGGGTGGTTTGGTCGTGGCACAGGCCCTATCGTGGCGATGTAGGGGCGTTGATATGGTGGGGCGTGGATGGCGCGATTATGATGATTAGCGCGGCTGTGGAAGTGTTTATCGTGTGGTGGATTATGGGCACGCTGGCAGCGATGTTGAAAGCCCTGCTGCAGATTGAAGAACAAACCCGCCCGAAGGCAAAAGCGGACTTGTAACATTTTCCCCGTAAATTCCCCCTCTTCGAAGAAGTTTAAACGAGCAGGGCTTCTGCAAACGCAGAAGCCCTGAGTAGTTTTGTTAACCTGAGTTGCGGATAGGCGTGTTGAGCGGAGATTGCGGAGCCAGCGTAGTCGAAACGCGTTGTTTGTGGCGTTTCGCACTTCGGCATGGCTCAGTGCAGGGGCTGTGGCTTCGCTGCCGTTGGTCGCTCCGCTCGGCACGAGATGTTGCCCGTGTGCTTATCCGCCTAAGAACTTCTCCAGCGCCTCGCGGCTGATGCGATAAGCCCGGCCGATCTTGCGCGCCGGCAGGTCGCCCGATTCGATGGCCGCAATGACGTCTTCCTCGGAAACCCGCAGCACTTGCGCCGCCTCGGCTGGCGTCATTACCGGCGGCAGGGCATTGCCTGCCCCCTGCTGCGCGCTTTGCTGAGGCTGTTGGGCCTGTTGGGTCATGCCGTTCATGGTTTGCGAAATCATGTTACCGATGCCCATGCCTGCGCCAATGCCCGCAGTCAGCCCGGCGCCGCCGCTGGGGTTTTGGGCGGCTTCCCGCATGGCGTCGGCAGCCTGCAACTGGGCGTACATCTGGGCATCCAGCAGGCCGCGGCTGCGCAATTCTTCGGCGGTGTTTTCCGAGGGCGTCATGCTGGCAATGACGAAGGTTTTCAGTTCCAGCCCGATGGCCTCGAACTCGGCGGCTGCCTTTGCCCGCACGCCTGCACTGATTTCGTCCAGCCAGCCCAGAATATCTTGCACCGTCTGGTATTTCCCTTTCATTTCGCCGAACATGTCGGTCAGGCTGCGGAGCAGGCGGCTGCGGAGGTCGTTTTCGATGTCCGACATCAGGTAGATGCCGCGCGTGCCCACGATTTGCGTGACGAACTGTTGCGGGTTTTTTACCTGATACGAATAGGTGCCAAAGCCTTTTAGCAGCAACCAGCCCAGGCCCACGCCGGGGGTTTGCACCGGAATAGGTTGCGGGGTGCCCCATTTGCGGTCGCGGAATTCCCGCATGGAGACGAAGTACACCTCGGCGGTGAAAGGTGAACGATCGTCGAAGGCCTTGCCGAGGAAGTTGATCAGCAGGGGGATGTTGGCCGTGGTGATGGTGTGCCGGCCGGGGCCAAGCACATCCAGCGCTTTGCCATCGCGGAAGAAGACGGCGGCCTGCGCCTCGCGCACGATGACCTGAGAGCCAATGCGGAAGTCGCCGGGGCCGGTCTCGGGAAAGCGATGGACGATTTCGTTGGGCATTTCGTCTGCCCATTCGATGACGTCGAACACACGTGCCATGGGTTGTTCTCCTTAGGTAGATGAGGGGCGGTGGGCCGTCAAGTCCCGGTAATGGCTTCTTCGCGGCGATTGAAGGTTTCGATGGCTTTGCGGGCAATGGCCAGCAAGTCGCGCATGGCCTGCGGAAAACTTTCCGTGCCAATCGCGTTTTCCAGTTGGTCGACGCCCTGGCGAATTTCGTCGGTCAGGTCGAGCAGGGTGCTGTCGTAGGCGTAGAGTTTTGCCAGTTCGGCATCTTCTATTTTGACGGCGTCGAACAGGCCGGCGTAGCCGTAGGAAGCCGTGCGAACCTGGTCGGAAAAGGTGCGCAGGCGAATGGCAATGGCTTCCAGGTCGTCCAGGTAGCCGAACTCACCGGCGGCAGCCAGTTGGCGCTGCACCTCGGTCAGGCGGCGCCATTGCTCGTCGACGCGTTGGGCGACGGTCACACGCAGCATTTTGTCGGCATCGCGGCGGTGTTCCTTTTCACGATAGCCGCGAAAGCCGGGGATTTGGCTTGCCAGGCGTTCCAGTGCGTTCTCGGCTTGCTGAATACGGTCGTTGAAATCGGGGTGTTCCATCATCACCTCTTTTGGGGAAAGCGAACAGACAGGTATAGGATAGCATAAAAGGGGCGGGGGCGCAACTTGCGCGCGGCGAGGGGTGCAGGCAAATTGTGTAGAAATGGCTGCCTTGTCGTGGGAAACGCCCTCACCCCTCAAGCCGCCCTCTGAGCGAAGAGCGAGGTCGAAGGGGTGCAAACGGCGAGCGAAGCGAGCCAAAGTGGGGTAAGGGCGAAATCACCCCTCTACAGCATTTGCCCGCACCCGCCGCGAAAGCCCCTTGCGGTGGTGCATTTGGAACACGCGTGGGGGCTATTGCCGTGGCCTTACGCGAATGAGCCCGTGGTTTTCGGGATGAAAGCCACGCACGTGGGCATAGAAGTCGCGAATTTTCTGCAAATCGGCTTCGATGTCCCCTGAAGGTTCCAGATAGCCGCCGATGCCGCAGGTTTTGGAAGGGTAATCGCCGAATCCAAAGGCAATGGGCACCCCTGCTTCGCGGGCAATGTGATAAAAGCCGGTTTTCCAGTGGTCGGTGGCCTTGCGTGTGCCTTCCGGCGCAATGACCACCACGAAATCGCCCTTTTCTTGCTTGATGCGCTCGGCCATTTGCCCCACGAAATTGAGGCGAGCGCCGCGTTTGACCGGAATGCCGCCCAACAGGCGCATGATGGGCCCCAACGGCCCGCGGAAAAGGCTATCTTTGCCAATCCATCGCGGGCGGATGCCCAGGGCAGAAAGCAACGCCAAGGCGAGGAGCAGATCCCAGTTGGTGGTGTGGTAGGCTCCGATGATGATGTATTTGCGGTGTGGGGGGCGTTTGTCGATGAGTTTCCAGCCGCCGATTTTGAGCGCCCAGCGCCCGAGGCGCTGCCACCAGGGTTCTCGCGAGGTTGTCGTGCTCATGGTTTTGTCCTTTCGTTTCAGGAATGCGCCAGCCGGCTGCGGACGGCGTGCCAGAGGGCGAAAATTTCGGCGTTGCGCAGCAGCAGCAGGGTTAAAGCATAAAACACCGCACCGCCTGTAATCGTTGCTGTTAGCGCCAGCCACAGCGGGAAGCCGCCCGTCGCGCGCCGCAGGGCTTCCACCACCAGCGCCAACACCGCGCTGGCGATGACTGCCTGCACAATGCCTGCCGAGAGGTGCCGGCTTTCCAGCCCTTGCAGGCGGCGGCGCATCAGAAAGAGCAGGCCGCTCATTTCCAGCGTGGTGGCGACGGTGTTCGCCAGCGCGAGGCCACCATGCGGCATCCAGCCCAGGGCGTTGAACAGCGCCACGAAGGCGAAACTCAGCCCCACATTCAGGCTCATCGCCACGCTGCCCACCAGCACCGGCGTTTTGGTGTCGTGCAGCGCGTAGAAGGCGCGTGACACGATTTCGACGACCGAGTGGGAGACCAGCCCCAACGTGTACCACAGCAGTGCCCAGGCCACCAGGGCGGTGGAATGGGCGTTGAACTCGCCGCGCTGGAAGAGCAGCACAATAATGGGCTTGCGAAGCAGAATCAGCCCCACGGCAGAAGGCAAGGCCAGCAGCACGACGCCGCGCAACGTGCCCGCCAAAGCGCGCCGCATGGCGGCGATTTCCTGCCGGGCGACCTGCGCCGAAAAAGTGGGCAGGGCTGCAATCGCGATGGATTGGGCAATGACGACCTGCGGCATGGTCATCACCGCCCATGCGATTTGAATGGCGGTCAGGCTGCCTTTGGGCTGCGAGGAAGCCAGCACAACGTTGATCCAGAAATTCAACTGCACGATGGCGACGCCCAGCACCCGCGGGGCCATCAGCCGTCCGACTTCCCGCACCGCGGCGTCGCGCAGGCCTAAGGTGAGGTGATAGGCCTTGCCGGGCAGTTTCAGCAAGCCGGGAATTTGCACCCCGAGGTGCAGCGCCGCGCCCAGCACTGCGCCCCATGCCAGCCCGAAGATGCCCCAGCGCGGCGCCCACACCAGCACGCCGAAAATCATCCCCAGCCAGTACATCGTGGGCGCTAACGCGGCCAGCAAAAAGCGCTGATGGGCGTTCAAAATGCCCATCACCAGCCCGCTGAGGCCGAAAATCAGTGGAGAAATCAGTAGCACCCGCAGCAACGATACGGTGAGCGCCTGCTGTTCGGGGCTGAAGCCGGGGGCGAGGATGTGCCGCACGATGGGCGTGGCAAAGGCATAGGCTATCACGCTGGTGAGTAACAGCGTGATGGTGACAAGGTTGGCGATGGATGAGGCTAAATGCCAGGCGCGTTTGCGTTCCCCCTTGGCGAGAAAGCCGGTAAAGGTGGGAATGAAGGCCGAGCCTAACGCCCCCCCTGCCACCAGGTTGAAGAGCAGGTCGGGCAGGCGCGAGGCGGCGTTGAAAGCATCAATGGCCGCACCGGTGCCGAAAGCCTGCGAAACCAGGATTTGCCGCGCCAGGCCCGCGAGGTTGCTGAGCACGAAGGCAGCCATCACCACCCCGGCAGCGCGAGCAATCTGCTGCCCGCCGCTTGGGCCGGGAGGTGTTTCTTCGATCGCGTCGAGAGGGGCCTCTTCAAAGGCGCTTTCTTCAAGCATGGGTGCGATTATAGCACGTGATGCCCTGATGCCCGGTGTGGTGGTGCCGCGCGATGAGAAAAATTGCGAATTATGAATTCGAATTGCGAAACGACGAAACGACCAGACGACGAAACGACCACACGACTAAACGACGCGCCGCGGTATAATGCCCGCATGGTCTTCCTCAAACTTGGCGGCTCGCTGATTACCGACAAGCACCGCCCCTACACCCCCCTGCCCGGCCGTCTGGCCGCTTTGGCCGGGGCGCTGGCTGCAGCCCGCCGTGCCCGCCCCGACCTGCGGGTGCTGGTGGGGCACGGCTCTGGCTCTTTTGGGCATTGGGCTGCCAAACAGGGCGGCGACATCCGCCACGGTGTGCGCCAGCCGGAAGACTGGCAGCATTTCGTGCGGGTGTGGCATGCCGCGCAGCGCCTCAACCGGCTGGTGGTCGATGCGTTGCTGGAAGCCGGTGTGCCCGCGGTGGCTTTCCCACCCTCGGCGGTGGCATTGGCCGAAGATGGCATCCTGCACCGCTGGGATACCGCGCCGCTGGAAGCCGCACTGGCCGCGGGACTGGTGCCGGTGACCTATGGCGATGTGGTCTTCGACGCGCGGCGCGGCGGCGTCATCGTTTCCACCGAAGAGATTTTTGCCTTCCTCGCTCCGCGTTTGCGCCCCCAGCGCATTTTGATTGCGGGGGTGGAACCCGGCGTGTGGGCTGATTTCCCGCAATGCACCCGCATCGTGCCGGAAATCACCCCCGCGAACGCGCCTGCGCTCGCCGCAGCGCTGGGCGGCTCCGCAGCGGCGGATGTGACCGGCGGCATGGCTTCTAAAGTCGAAACCATGCTTGCTCTTGCTGCGGCTTCTCCTGACGTGGAAGTGCTGATTTTCGACGGGCGCCGCGGCGAGGATGTGCAGGCAGCGCTGTTGGGCGAGCCCCGGGGCACGCGGGTGGTGGCACAATGACGGCGTGGGAAATTCCGGTGTTATTTGCCGATGACTACCTGCTGGTGGTGGCGAAGCCCGCGGGCTTGCTCACGGTGCCCGACGGCTGGCAGCCCGATTTGCCCCATTTGGCCGCGTTGTTGGCGCCGCAGTGGGGGCGTTTGTGGGTGGTGCATCGGCTGGATAGGGAAACCAGCGGCGTGATGGTGCTGGCGCGCACCGCGGGAGCCCACCGCGCCCTCAACGCTCAGTTTGCGCAGCGGGAAATCCGCAAAACTTACCACGCGATTGTGTTTGGTGAACCAGTGTGGCGGCAACGCACGGTCAGCCTGCGTCTGACGCCCAACCGTGGCCGCCGTAAGCGCACCGTGGTGGATGCTCGCGGCAAGCCAGCCCGCACCGAGGTGCGGGTGTTGCAGCGGTTCGGCGCTTTCAGCCTGCTGGAAGCCGCGCCGCACACCGGAAGGCGGCATCAGGTACGGGTGCATTTGTTTGCGTTGGGGTTCCCCATTGTGAACGACCCGCTTTACGGCGACGCGACGGATGACCACCCTTTGCCCATTCAGCGGCTGGCATTGCACGCCCGGCGGCTGACTTTTCAGCATCCTGCTACGGGGGAAACGATGGGCTTTACGGCGCTCCACCCGCCCGATTTTGCCGCCGCGCTGGAAAACCTCGCGGCGTATGGGAATCTGTATGAATAGTCGCGTCGTCGGATAGTCGGATGGTCGCTTGGTCGGTGGTTAATCGTTTCGTCGGGTAGCCGTGCAAGTTGCCCGACTACCCGACGATATGACTATCTGACTATTTGACTACCCGACCACGCGACTACCCTAAATATTCCCGCAACTGACGGCGGATGTTGGGGTGGCGCAGGCGGCTGAGCGCCTGGGCTTCGATCTGGCGGACGCGTTCCCGCGTGACGCCCATTTTGCGCCCCACTTCTTCCAGCGTGTAGGCCTGCCCGTCGAGCAGGCCGTAGCGCAGTTGCAGAATGCGCACTTCGCGCGGCGGCAGCGAGTCGAGGATGCTTTCCAGATGTTCCCGTAGCAGATTACGGGTGGCCGCTTCGTCGGGCGCGGGGGAGTCTTTGTCTTCGATGAAGTCGCCCAGCACCGAATCTTCTTCGTCGTCGGTGGGCATTTCCAGGGAAAGCGGCCTGCGGGCAACCTTGAGCATGTATTCCACTTTTTTGGGCGGCACGCCGAGTTCCTCGGCCAGTTCGTTGATGTTGGGGTTGCGCCCCAGTTTTTGGGTCAGGTGGTGCTGCACCCGCAACAGTTTGTTGATTTGGTCGCCCATGTGCACCGGCACGCGGATGGTGCGCCCCTGGTCGGCGATGGCGCGGGTGACGGCCTGGCGAATCCACCAGGTGGCGTAGGTGCTGAATTTGTGGCCGCGGCGGTAGTCGAATTTCTTGATGGCGCGAATCAGGCCGATGTTGCCTTCCTGAATCAGGTCGAGGAAGGGCACGCCGCGCCCCATGTATTTTTTCGCCACGCTGATGACCAGGCGAGAATTGGCGGTGATGAGGTGCTCGCGCGCCCGCCAGCCATCCTCAATCAGGCGGCGGAGTTCCTGGCGGCGTTCCGGGTCGTCCACGCCCAGCGCCAGTTCCTCGCGCGCTGCCCGGCCAGCCTCAATGCGCTTGGCAAGGTCTACTTCCTCTTCCGCTGTCAGCAGCGGGATGCGCCCCACCTCTTTCAGGTAGAGGCCGATCATGTCGTCCGTATCGATGTTGGCCAGGTAATCTTCCTCGTCGATCTGCGGCGTCGCGTCTTCTTCTTCCTCTTCGGCCTCGAGTTCTTCGTCGGTGGGGTTTTCGACGATTTCGTCTTCAATGTAAGGAATGCCCGCACTTAGCAGGGCGGCGAAGGCTTCTTCCAATTGGTCAACGTTTTGTTCGGCTTCAGGGAAAAACTGCAGAATGTCGTCTAAAGTTACAAAGCCTTTTTGCCGCCCCAGGTCAACCAGGTGGGCAATGGGGGAGTATTCCTCTTCGATTTCGGTCAGTAACAGTTCTTCTTCAATCATGGTGCGTGTGCTCTCCATGCCAGGGGTTTTGTCGCTTCCCACGTGCGGGAATCAGGTGCTCGGTGGCACCAAAACCGTGATTATATCACGGCAAAATGCGTCTCAGAACAATTTCAGCATACAGCCTTTCAAGGCAAAAATCAACCCTCTTGGCATCCTTTTTGGATTTTGTAATGGTTTTTTAATGGTTGTGCAGCGCGGGAATCTGCCCGCGTTGAAGGGCAACGGGGCAGCCTTCCGCAGGCTGCCCCGAGCGAGAGAGGAGGAGGTCAGGGAGTCGGCGTGGGAGGAGGAGGGCCGCCGGTGTTGTTGGATGTAGGCGTCGGTGAAGGCATGGGCGTTGGCGTGCTGGTGGGTGTAGGCGTCGGTGTGGGTGTGGGGGTCGCCAGCGGCGGCTTGTTCAACAGCGAGGCAATGCTGTCAACGGCGTATTTTTCGACCACCAGTAACTGGCCGTTTGCACGGGCGTAGTAGCCGCTGCCGATGGGGGTTTCTTTACCGATTTCGGCCTGCCAGGTTTTGCCGTTGGCAAGGCGCAGTTTGAGGATGTACGTTGGTTTGAGCAGCCCCAGAGCGTTCAGGTCAATGCCTTCCGGCACACTGTTTAGGGCGCTGAGAGTGGTGATGTTGAAAACGGCGGTGCTGATGCGCTGCTGGTCAGGGCGCTCGTTGCCTTGGGGTGCTGGCTGTACCACTTGCCACGGGCTTTTAGGGTCTTTGCGCTGCAAGACGACCTTGCGCCCTTGCCCGTCGATTTCCACGCTTACGATGTCGTTTTCGGTAAAGGTGATGACGTCGTTAGGTGTGGGGGAAGGCGTAGGATGCGTTTTGGCGCGCTGGTTCTTGTACGTGATGGCGCCATAGCCCGCGGCGGCCAACACGAGGAAGACGATGAGGGTAATCCATGTGCTTCGGCGAATCATGGCTGCCTCCTATGCCCGCCGACGCCGTCGCGCCCATACCACCACGCCTGCCAGCAGCACAGCCCCAGGCAGCACGAACACGAAGGCCAGGAAGAGCAGCATCAGCGTATCACGTCGCGGCAGCACGACGACGCGCTGGGTGGGCGTGCGCGGGTTGAGGTGGATGAGTTCCTGCTGTTTGCTGAGCCAGTCGACGCTGTTGAGGAAGAAATCGGCATTGCCGTAAGCGGGGTAGTAGGCGTTGCTGGCAAAGTCGGCGTCACCCACGACCACCACGCGCCCGTGGGTTTTCAGGTTTTCCAGCGCTGCCGCGATGCCCACCGGCCCTTTGATGTCTTTATCGTCTTCTTTGGCTTGTTGCTTTTGCAGCGCGGCAAGGTTGGTCTCGGCCCACGATTTGGGCTCGCTGCGCACCAGGGTAATTTCGTCAAGCCCATCGGGTACGGGCACTGGCACGCCTACGCTGCGTGCGGTGGGGAAGATGGTCGCGACGGTCTTGATGGGGTCGGTGATTTTGTGCGCACCATATTTGTAGGAAACGATAACCGTTGCCGGGTTAGCCAGTGGGTCGATGACCAGGTCGGGCGTGAGGTTGAGGTGCCATTTGGCTTCCAAATAGGTGACCAGCGGCCCGGGTTTCGTATCGGGCTTGAGGGGCGGTTCAAGCAGCACCATCACGCCGCCGCCGTTTTGGATGAAGAGTTCCAGCGCGGCAATCTCTTCTTGCGAGAGCGGCTTTTGCGGCGCAGCGATGATGACCACGTTGGCATCTTTTGGCACGGCTTTGTGTTTCAGCAGGCTGAGCGGCTTGACGGTGTAGTTTTTGTTTTCCAGTTCGCGCTTGGCGGTGGAATAGCCTTTGTCGTCGAAGTCGTCAGGCGAGCGCTCGCCGTGGCCGGTGAGGAAGTAGACCACCTGCTTCTTGGGGTGCATGAGGCGCACCAGGGCGCTGGTCAGGTCTTGTTCCGTCACTGCCGTGACCTTTTCGGTGCGGTCGCCCATTTGCAGCACCACGGTGCCGTCGCGGGTGATGCCCATTTGCTGCGCGATGGTAGGTTGGGCTTCGGGGTTGACGAACTTGTAGGTAAACTTGCCGTGCGAAGCAAAGGCATACTGGTCGAGCAGGTTTTGGGCATTCCCTTTGGGCATGCGCGAGGTGTAGAAGGCCGTGGCCGTCACTTTTTGGGGAAGTTTGGCTAACGTGTCTAACGTGACCTGGGTGAGCGTGTGGCTTTTGTCGGCTGTGAGGTCCCATCGCTTGGGAAACTGGTAGCCGACGTAGTTGATGACGGCCAGGATGCCGATGAAGGCCAGGCTCAAAATGAGCGCGTTGCTGCCATAACGGGCCTGTCTTCCGGTCAGGGCGCTTTGGACTTTTTCAGGCACCAGGAAGACATACAGGGCCAGCAATAAAACTGTCCATGTGAGGCTCACCGTCACCACAGGGGCGAAGGCGCGGTAAACGATGTAGCCGCCGAAAGCCACCGCCAGCCCTACGAGGGCAAGCGCCAGGACCAGTGGGGCATAGCGTTGACGTTGTTCGCGTTTCATCAGCGCCACCTCCGGGTTTCAATGATGACCGTGCCGGCAAACAAGCCCAGCGCGGCGCCGCTCAGGTAGTAGATGATGTCGCGCGTGTCGATGATGCCACGGGCGAAGGTGTCGTAGAAATGATGGCTGAGGTCAAGGTATTGCCAAAGGTTGCTGCCGCCCATGCTCTGGCTGGGGAAGCCCAGCAGCCACAGCAGCAGGAAGAAAGCCAGCGTTGCCACGAAGGCTGCAATCTGGTTGTTGAACAGCGCAGACACGGCTGTGCCCAGCGCGGTCAGCGTGGCAGCCATCAGCAGCAGCCCCAGGAAGCCGGTGATGACCGGACCCCAATCGATGCCCGGCGAAACCAACTGGTTGAGCACCACGGGGTAGATCAGCGCAATGAGGATGAGCGTGGCAACGAAAAGGAAACTGCCCAGCCATTTGCCGATGATGAGTTCCGCGTCGCTCACCGGCGAGGTGAGCAGCAGTTCGATGGTGCCCATGCGCTGTTCTTCGGCCAGAAGCCGCATGGTGAGGGCGGGCACGATGAAGACCAGCAGTGTGGTCATGGGGTTGACGATGATGCTGATGTCGGGGGCTGAGCCGGGCATCATAAACGAGCGCATGGTGGTCGCGGCGATGTTGGCGTAAAAGATGATGCCCAGCACGAGCAAGAAGAGGAAAGCGGCCAGGTATGCCGCCGGGGTGGTGAAATAGCGGCTGTATTCCCTGCGGGCGATAATCCACAATGTGCGCATGGCTCACGCCTCCTCGGTGGGTTCGGCTTCGGTGGCTTCGGCGCTCGCTTCGGCTTCGCTTTCGGCTGTGGCCTCTGCGGCTGTTTCTTCTCCGATGAGTTGCAGGAAGATTTCTTCCAGGCTCATCGCGAGACGCCGCATTTCCAGCAGGTTGTGGCCGCTTTCCAGCACCGTGCGGGCAATTTGAGGCCGCACTTCGCTGCCTTCCTCGGCCACGATTTCAATTTGGCCGTCGTCCTTGCCGGCAACCATTTGCACGCCTTGCAGTGCCCGCAGCCGTTCAAGCAGGCTTTCCTGTGGCTTCCCTTGCACGGTGACCAGAATGCGAGTGCCGCCCTGAAGCCGCATTTGCAGGTTTTCAGGGGTGTCTTCTGCAACGATGTGCCCTTTGTTGATGATGAGCACCCGGTCGCAGAGCTGTTGGGCCTCGGCCAAAATGTGGGTGGAAAGCAGCACGGTGTGCTCTTTGCCGATCTCCTGAATGAGGTTGCGGACTTCCACCACCTGGGTGGGGTCGAGGCCGATGGTGGGCTCGTCGAGGATGAGCACTTCAGGCCGATGCAAAATGGCCTGAGCCAGCCCCGCGCGCTGGCGCATCCCTTTGGAAAGTGAGCCGATGAAACTGTCGGCGCGGTCTTCCATGCCCACCTGTTCCAGCACTTCCCAGGCGCGGTCTTCTACTTTTGGCACGCGGCGCAACTGCCCCATATAAACAAGGTAGTCGAGCACGCTCATGTCGTTGTAGAGGGGCACCGTTTCGGGAAGGTAGCCCACCCGTTTGCGCACTTCCAGCGATTCGTCCACCACGTGGAAGCCAGCAATGCGGGCTGTTCCCGTGGTGGGCGGCATGTAGCCGGTCAGGATGCGCATGGTGGTGGTTTTGCCGGCGCCATTAGGGCCCAGGAAGCCCAGAATTTCCCCTTTTTTGGCGCTGAAATCCAGGTGGTCGATGGCGACCCGCGGACCATACGTTTTGGTAAGGCCTTGCACGGCGATCATGGTTTGGGTCATGGCGTCGCTCCACGAGTGGAATCGAGGGCGCGCGCAGCGTCCCCACAGGCTTTACTATAGACCCGCGGGGACGCCATAGTCAAGAGGGTATGTCAAATTTCTAATGAAATCCTAATCTTGGGGGGCAGAGGAAGGCGGCTGGGCCGGGGAGGGGGTGCTCGCTGCGGGGGTGGATTCTGCGGGCACAAGGCTATCGAGCCGCTGGAGTTTGGCATACAACTCTCGCCACTGCACTTTGGAAACCCCCAGTTTTTGCCGAATGGCGTTGGGTTCCATGCCGGCCCGTAAATCCATGAGCGCGGCTGTCCAGCGGCACATGGAGAAGGAAAGGTGCTTGTTCAGGCCTGCGGCCTCGCCCAATTCTTCCAAAAGGTATTCCAGCCGGCGCGCTGTCCAGGGGAAAAGGCGTTCCTGGAGGGCGTATTGGCTGCGATATTCTTCAAAGGCTTCCAGCCAGCCTTCTGGTAGAGGGATTTTGCGCTCGCGATAGCGATGCTGGGGGCTGGCGTAGCGCACAAAGAGGTAAGGCTCTGGGACGTCAAGAGCCAGGTGGTTGAGGTGGATGTTGACGGTTTCGCTTTTCTTGATGCCTGTGCCGAGCAAAAGGGTAAGCAACACGTAAGGGCGCGCGTCGGCGGGGCGGGCGGTGCGCAGGGCCTGGGCTGCCGCCACCACGGCTTCAACCTCGGCAGGGGAAAGCACTTCAGGCAAAGGGCTGAGGACGGAGTGCTGCACCAGCCGCTCGGCAGGGTTGGTGAGAATAACGCCGCCCTCGTATAGCCACTTGAAGAACGACTTGAGCGACGTGATGCGGCGGGCGCAGGTTTTGGGGCTGCAGGGCACGCCGCGCCCTTCTTTTACCCAATCCATGAAGCGGTTGAGGTCGTCAGTGCTGATGCGGCCGAGGGGGGTGTCGGGGGGCAGGTAACTGGCAAGCAGCCGCAGGTCGCCGGTGAAGGCCTTGATGGTGTGTGGGGAGCGCCCCTGGTCTTGTAAGTAGATGCTCCAGGCCTTGATCACAGGGGCCAGGGGCATCTCGGGCGTCAGGTGAGCGCCAGAAGGCTGGGTGTTGGGTGGAGGAACATTCTCAGGAGTCATAAAGACCTGCCTTGCGTGTAGTATGTTCGTATAGTCACTTGGTTGCTGTGCAGTATAGCCGAGTTTGACGGCGGCGTCAAGGGGCATGTGTGGCCGAAGCGGGTGTGTGTCGAGGCGTCTTGTTACCGCTCAGCCTGCTTGGCGGTGACATGCCGCAAGGAACTTTTGGAGAGGCGCCTGATGCTTGAACCTGAAAAAGAGGGTGCCCGGCACTTTCCCTTCCCCAATCACCGCGCGTTGTTTTTCTGTTTTCGTTGACATCCATCCCCCCTTTCAGTATAATTGCGTGGCCTTAGCCCCGGCGCGGCGCGCAGGGGCGGGGTTTTGTGTTGTCCGTTCCGAAAGCCTGCTGCTGCGGGCTTTACCCCAACTTCCCCGCTACGCGGCCCTGTTTGGCGGCGCTGGCGGCGAAGTGAAGTCGGAGGTTTGTATGCAGTATGCCATTGTCGAGAGTGGCGGCAAGCAATATAAAGCCGTCCCCGGCGGCACCATTGAAGTGGACCGCTTGCCGCACGAAGAGGGCGCCCAGATTGAACTGGAGCGCGTGCTTCTCGTGGCTGATGGCGACGCGGTGCAGGTGGGTAATCCCACCGTGCCCGGTGCCAAAGTGAAAGCCACGGTTGAAAAGCATTTCAAAGGCCGCAAAGTTATTGTGTTCAAGTACATTCCCCGTGAACGCTATCGCCGAAAGCGCGGCCATCGTCAGCAATACACCCGCTTGCGCATCGACGCGATTGAAGCCTGAGTGGAGAGGAGTTGACCTATGGCTCATAAAAAAGGCGGCGGTTCCAGCCGCAATGGTCGCGACAGTCAAGCAAAACGCTTGGGCGTGAAAAAATACGGCGGCGAACGCGTGCGTGCCGGGAACATCCTCGTGCGCCAGCGCGGCACGAAAATCAAGCCGGGGCGCAACGTGGGCGTGGGTGGCGATTATACCCTCTTTGCCCTGGTGGATGGTATCGTGCAGTATGAAACCATTCGCGATGGCCGGAAGCGCGTCAGCGTTGTGCCGTTCTCCGAGAATTGAACCCCGCTATTGTTGCGGATAGAAAAAAAGGAAGCAGCCATGAAAAAAGGCATTCATCCCGAATACTACTACGATGCCAAAGTGATTTGCGCTTGCGGCAACACCTGGACGACCGGGGCGACGGTGCCGGTGGTGCACACCGACGTGTGCTATAAGTGTCACCCCTTCTTCACCGGTGAACAGCGCATCGTGGACACCGAAGGCCAGGTGGAACGCTTCAAGAAGCGCCTTGAGCGTTACGAGCGTTATCGCCAGGAAGAGGAAGCCCGCGCGGCCGCCCGCACTTCGCCGGAGCGCCCACTCACCGATTTTGGCCTTAGCCAGCGCGCTGTGAGCGCGTTGAGCAAGGCGGGCATTACCACCGCCGGCCAGGCGTTGGAAAAACTTGCTGAGGGCCCCGAAGCCCTTTTGGAAATTGATGGTTTTGGCAGCAAGTCGCTCATCGACTTGAAAAAAGCCCTCCGGCGCGAAGGTTACACTTTGCCGGAAGCAGAAGCAGCATAGTTTTTCCCTTGTTTTGCTTTGAGAAGCCACCGCGCAGCCCTGTGCGGTGGCTTTTTTGTTGGCTTGGCCCGCTGCTTGCACTGGAAATCGTGCTACAATCAAACCATCTCCCCTTGGCCGAGGTGAGGCTGTGGTTGCTCCTTCGCCTGAAAACCTGGAATGGATTCGTCATATTCACCTTTTCCACGATCTGCCGGATGAGGTGCTGGCAGGTTTTCTGGAATCCATGGAAGGCCGTCCTTTTCAGGCGGGTGACGTGGTGGCGCGCGCGGGCGAGGCGTGCCACGGCTTGTGTTTCGTCCGTCGCGGCAGGGTGGAACTTTTTCGGCCTGTAGGGAAAATGCTGGAAGATGCCGAAGATTTGCCTCTCGAAAAAACGAGCAAGCGCGTGGGTGTTTTGGTCAGCCGCGACTATTGGGGAGAAGAGTGCGTGCTGGAAGAAGACTATCCCGCTTTTGAATATACGGGGCGGGCTTTGGATGCAGGGGAGGTGTATTGCTGGCCGTTGGAAGCCGTGGGCGAGGCTGTGGCCCAGTATCGAGACATTTGGGAGTTTTTGAGCCTTGTGCAACGCAGCCGCCGTCGCATTCGGCGTAAGCGCCCTTCCTGGATTCCGGCTGACGAGATGGTGTACCTTTTGCTGGGACGTCCGCCGATTGCGTTGGTGCCACGCACATGGTGGTTGTTGCTGGCAGGCACTGTGGCCGCGGCTTTGCTGGTTATCGGCTCGGTCAAAGGCAGCACGCTGCTGATGGGGGTGGGGGGCGTGATTGGCCTGCTGGTTTTGCCGGGGCTTGCCTGGGAGTTTGAGGACTGGCGGAATGACTATTGTGTGGTCACCAACCGCCGGGTGGCGTGGGTGGACAAGATTGTTTTTCTCTACGAGAGCCGGAACGAGGCTTCCCTGGAATCGGTGCTTTCGGTGCACGTGCGCACCGATTGGTGGGGACGCTTGTTGCATTACGGCGATGTGATCGTGCGCACGTATGCTGGCAAAATCATCATCAGTGAGGTGGCTTTCCCTTACGTCGTTGCTGCCCTGGTGGAGGAATACTGGCAGCGCGCCCGCAGCCATGTTCGCCGCCAATCCGAAGAAGAGCTGCGCCACATGGTGATGGAGCGGTTGGGTAAACTGCCACCTGCTTCGGAAAATCAAGCCCAAGGGGGGGCGGGGGTTTCAGGGGTGCAGCGCACGGAAGGCTGGTTGCCGCGCACGCTGCGCAAATACACGCGCTGGTTGAAGCAGCGTGTCGAGGAAAATGGCACGGTCACTTACCGCAAGCATTGGTTTTTGTTGCTGCGACGTGGCGGGTTCGAGGGCCTGCTGTTGGTGGGGTGGTGGGTGCTGGTGGTGGCAGGATGGGCCGCGTTCCCGCACGTGGCCTACGCCGCAATGTGGTGGGGCGTCGCGGTATTGGTGGGATTGGGGCTGGCGATCTGGTTTGGCTACAAAGTGTGGGATTGGAGCAACGATATTTACCAACTGACCCCCGAGCACATCATTGATATTTACCGCAAGCCTTTTGGTTCGGAAGACAAACAGTCCGCGCCGCTGGAAAGCATTGAGAACATGACCTACCAGCGGCGGGGGTTCCTGGGGTGGTTGTTCAATTTTGGGGATGTCGAAATTCGCGTCGGCACGACCACCATGATTTTCGAGGGGGTGGCCCGGCCTGATATGGTGCAACAGGAAATTTTTCACTATATGGAGCGCCGCCGACGGCAGAAAGAGGCAGCCGATACCCAGCGCGAGAGCGATCACATGCTGCGCTTGCTGAAAGCGTTTTACGAAATCACCATGGAGGAAGGCGGGCCGCCTTTGCCTGAGAAGCCCGAAAGTGAGGTATAATTCGACTGCTCAGGAGGTATTATGGCCGTTCGTGAAATCGTAACAGTGCCGCATCCGGTGCTCCGCCGCAAGGCCGCTCGGGTGACGGATTTTGGCCCCGCTTTGCAGAAGTTGATTGACGATATGATTGACACCATGCGGGACGCCCCGGGGGTGGGGTTGGCTGCACCGCAAGTCAACGTGTCTCAGCGGGTCATCGTGGTGGAATATGAAGATCCCGAGGAGGGGGTGCCGCACCAGTTGTACGCGGTGGTAAATCCGGAGATTGTGGCGTTTTCCAAAGAGACTGAGGTAGGGGTGGAAGGCTGCCTTTCCATCCCGGGGATTATCGGTGATGTGGTGCGGGCCAGGAGCGTGGAAGTGCGCGGCCTTGACCGCCACGGCAAACCCTTCCGTTTGCGCACTTCCGGCTGGCTGGCGCGGATTTTTCAGCACGAGATTGACCACCTCAACGGCGTGTTGTTCACCGATCGAGCGACGCGAGTTGAGCGGGTGTCGCCTGAGCGGGCAGCGGAATTGGATCGCGTGTGATTGGTTCAGGTGCCGTATTTTTTGCCGCGCTGCCACGGGCTTTCCCTGGCAGCGTTTTTCACGCCATTTTCGGGTAGCCGCTGATGCGTTTGTTACGCCTGTCTTTGCAGAACTTTCGGAATTACGTCCGCCTTGATGAAACGCTGCCCGCAGGGACGCTTTTGTTGGTGGGGGGCAATGCCCAGGGCAAGACGAGTTTGTTGGAAGCGGTATATTACCTGGCAACGTTTGCTTCGTTTCATTCCCGTCATGACCGTGAGTTGGTGAATTTTGGCGCCCAGCGTTGGGGGTTCCCGGCGGTGGGGCGTATTGTCGCGGAATTTCAGCGGGAAGGTGAATCTTCGGCGCGCACCCTGGAAGTGCGCCTGATTCTGGAAGCCAACGGCAATGGAGTGCGTTTGCGTCGGGAGGTGTTGTTAGACGGCATCAAAAAGAAACTGAGCGAGGCCCTGGGGACGTTCAATGCAGTGCTTTTTTTGCCCCAGATGACCGAAATGGTGACAGGCGCGCCGGAAACCCGGCGGCGTTATCTCAATATGTTGCTTTCGCAGGCGCAGGAGGGGTATGCTCAGGCGCTGAGCGAATATACGCAGGCGCTTACTCAGCGTAATGCTTTGCTGAAGTTGCTGGCCGAGCAAGGCGGTGATTGGGAGCAGTTGAGGTATTGGGACGCGCGTTTGGCGCTGCGGGGGGCTGAGTTGATGGCTGCCCGCAGCCGCGCCCTTGTGGCGTTGGAGCGCGAGGCGCGTCAGGTGCATTGGCGTTTGACGCAAAACATGGAAAACCTCCGCCTGCGGTATTTGCCGGCGTATGACCCTTTTGGTGAGGGGCAATTGTTACAAGCGACCGACAACGCGGCGCTGGCTTCCCTTTCAACGGAGGCATTGGCGCAGGGGCTGCAAGAGGCTCTGGCACGGCGGCGTGCGGAAGAGGTGGCCCGCGGCGTGACGACCATCGGGCCTCACCGAGATGACTTCCGCTTTTTGGATGGCAAACTCGACTTGGGCCTGTATGGCTCGCGAGGGCAGATTCGCACGGCGTTGCTTTCTCTCAAAATGGCAGAAATGGCATGGATGACGAGGAAGACCGGACGCCGCCCGGTGTTGCTGTTGGATGAAATCTTGGCCGAACTCGATGTCCGCCGCAGGGAAGATTTGCAGGCTTATCTCGCTGAGGCGGAACAGGTGATTCTAACTACCACAGATTTGGGCTTGTTTGATGCCGACTTTGTGGCGCACAGCACGGTCTGGCATTTGGAAGAAGGGCGGCTGGTGGCATAAGAGGTCGGGGAAGTGGTTCGTGGCAGGGGGAGTGAAGGGGGCAGGGTTTGCGCTAAGACTTTTGGACTATGGCTGGCCGCGATGGCATTGGGTATACTGGGGGAAACGACTACCACGTTGTTGAGGAGCAGAGGATGTTTGCAAGAGTGAGACGATTTGCAGGATGGGTAGCCGTCAGTGTGGTGCTGTTGGCTGCCTGTGCGGTGCCACCGATGCCGCAGGCTCAGGGGCCGCGGGTGACGACCGTTTGGCAAGGGGAAAGTACACCCACATGGACGCCTTTTGCCCCGTCGACGCCTTCGGTAGCGCCAAAGGCGACGATGCCACTGGCGTCACCTTCCCCTACGGCTGTTGTGCCCACGAATACGGCGGCAGCCCCGGCGACGCCGTTGCCTGCGGCCACGCGCGTGCCGCCCACCGCCACGCCGTTCCCTACGGCCACGGCAAAGCCCCCAACGGCCACGATGCCACCCACGGCCACGCGCATACCACCGACGCCGACGATGCTTCCTCCCACCGCGACGCACCCGCCCACGGCAACGCCAGCACCTATGGCGACACCTGTGCCGCCTACGCCGACGCACCTTCCCACGGCAACGATGGTGCCACCAACGGCCACAGCCGTACCGCCTACCGCCACGCGGGTGCCAACTGCTACCCCTGTGCCGCCTACTGCGACACCGGTGCCGCCAACACCGACACCTGCGGGATGTAGTTACAGCCTCAATGCTTCGTATGAGCAGCAATTGCTCGATTTGATCAACCAGGAACGCCAGAATCGGGGCATCCCACCCTTGCGCATGGATTCGCGGCTGGTGGCGGCCGCTCGCGCTCACAGTCAGGATATGGGCTGCAACGGCTTTTTCTCTCATACGGGCTCTGATGGTTCTTCCCCCTTTGATCGGATGCGGCGACAGGGCTACACCTTTACTGCTGCTGCCGAGAACATCTATGCCGGTAGCGGTTCGTACAACTCGCCTCAGGCGGCTTTCAATGGCTGGATGAACAGCGACGGCCATCGGGAAAACATGCTCAATTCGGCGTATGTGGACGTAGGCATTGGCTACGTGTATGTGGCCGGAAGCCCTTACGGTGGCTATTTCACGGCCGATTTTGGGCATCCATAGCCTGTTAGAGTGATGATTTCCAAAAGGGTGATCCTCTGGGGTCACCCTTTGAAAGTTTAAGGCGCCTTTTAGGGCTTTTAATCTCTGGTTTAGCGGATGCTGAGGATACTTGTCTGGCGGGGCTGGCGGGGCAGGAGTATAGTAAAGAGCGAGCGTTGTCTATTCCAGAAGTTTTGAGGTGCATTGTGCCAACCATTCATTGCCTGGGCCTCAACCATCGCACCGCCGACTTGGGTTTGCGCGAGCAGGTGGCGTTTTCGGAAGAAGACATTCGCGCCGCGCTGGCGCGGCTGGGGTGTGGAAAGAACGGCAGCCGCCCGGCGGGTGTTTCGGAAATGGTCATTCTTTCGACCTGCAACCGCACGGAAATTTACGCGGTTGCCCCCACTGAGGATTTCCAGACGCTGGAATCATTTCTGGCTGATGCCCGGCAGGTTGCCCCCGAGATTTTGCATCCTCATCTTTACCGCTACCGCGATGCTGACGCGGTAGCGCATCTTTTTCGTGTAGCCAGCGGGCTGGATTCTTTGGTGTTGGGCGAGCCCCAGATTCTGGGGCAAGTCACCCGCGCGTGGGAACTCGCCCGCGGGCAAGGCACCGTGCGCGCCGTGTTGGGACGGCTGTTCCAGGCCGCAGTGCATACGGGCAAGCGGGCGCGCACCGAAACGGCCATTAGCCATAATCCGGCTTCGGTTGCAACGATGGCGGTGCATTTGGCCGCCCAAACGGTGAAAGACTTTGATACCGCGCGGGTGTTGGTGTTGGGAGCGGGGGAAATGGCCGAGCAGGCGGTGGAAGCGTTGCGGGTGCGGGGTGTTTCCCATATTCGGGTAATGAACCGCACGCTGAGCAAAGCCGAGGCGCTCGCGGCGCGATGGGGAGGCGAGGCAACAACCTTTGAGGCGTTGTTGCCTTCCCTCGCCTGGGCAGATATTGTGCTGACTTCTACGGGCGCACCGCATACCTTGATTGATGCTCGACACGTGCAAGAGGCGTTGGACGCACGCGCCGGTCGTCCTTTGGTGTTGCTGGATATTGCCGTACCTCGCGATGTAGAGCCCGCTGTGGGGGAGATGGCGGGGGTGCAGCTTTACGACCTGGATGCTTTGCAAGACCATTTGGAAGACGCACTGGCATCCCGGCGGGCTGCTGTGCCGCAAGTGGAAGCGATTGTTGAAGAGGAAGTTGCTGCTTTCGTGGGCTACCTCCAGACCCTGGAAGTCGTGCCGATTATTCGGGCACTGCGCACCCAGGCCGAAATGGTGCGCCAGGCCGAACTGGAGAAAACTCTGCGCAAGATGCCCCACCTCACGGAAGAGGAACGGGCGCGTTTGGAGGCTTTGACGAAAGCCATCGTGAACAAATTGTTGCATTCCCCCACGGTGGCGCTCAAAGAGGCCGCCCAGGGCCATCGCGCCGCGGAAACCGCCGCGGTCGCCCGTCGCCTTTTCGGTATTTCCACCAACTGACCAACGGCTCGCTGACCACCCGACTATGCGACTTATTTTTGCTACCCGCCCCTCAGCCCTGGCCCGCTGGCAGACCCAGTGGGTGATTCGGGCTTTAGAAGCAGTGCATCCTGGCTTGACCTGCCAGGAAGAGGTCATCGTGACCCACGGCGACCGTGTGCTTGACAAACCCCTGCCGGAGATCGGCGGCAAGGGGTTGTTCACACAGGAACTTGAAGCCGCCCTGCTCAATGGCCGTGTGGATGCCGCGGTGCATTCCCTCAAGGATTTGCCCACCGAAATGCCGCTTGGTCTGACCGTAGGCGCGATCCCGCAGCGTGCGGAAGTGCGCGACGCGCTGGTGTCCGCTCAGGGCTACACCCTGGAAACCCTGCCCCAGGCCGCGGTGGTGGGCACTTCAAGCCTGCGGCGGGCTGCACAACTGCTGGCTGTGCGCCCCGACCTGCAGATTCGCCCCCTGCGCGGCAATGTGGATACTCGTGTGCGCAAGGCTATGGAAGGCCAATACGACGCGGTGGTGCTGGCTGGGGCTGGGCTGACACGCCTGGGCCTGACAGAGCACGTCAGCCAGTGGCTTCCTTTGGAAGTGATGCTGCCCGCGCCCGGGCAGGGCGCGCTGGCGGTGCAGTGTCGGGATGACGATGCCGAAACGCTGCGCCTTTTGACCGCGATAGAACATCCTGCCACCCGCGCCGCGGTGGATGCTGAGCGTGCGTTTCTGGAAGCCCTCGGCGGTGGCTGCGCGGTGCCTGTCGCGGCTTATGCAGAAGCCTTGCCGCAGGGCGCGCTGCGTTTGACCGGCTTTGTAGGCGCACCCGATGGCAGTGGCCATTGGCGGGGTAGCCTTACGGGCGAGTCTGCCCGTGCCCTGGGGCAAGCCTTGGCCCAAAAGGCCATTGCCGAAGGCGCGCGGCGGTGGTTGAAGTGATTGTGGAACGCTCTACCCCGAAATGAGGAGTTTTGCCTGAACGGTTTCCAAAAGCGCGTTTTGCAAAAATCGCCCCGCATTCAAGATTTCGATGCCGATAATGTCGCCCTGCGCGTTCAATTCCACGGTGATGTCTGGCGAAATTTCCACGCTGTTGGCTTCCGGCTCTTCCGAAAGCACCAAATGGAGCACATCTTCTTCTTCGAAATATCGCAACCGTGGTTTTTTATCCTTGGACATGGAGATACCTTCCTACGCGCACACGTTGGAGGATTTGCTTTCGAGTTGTGGCATGTACTGTTACCGGCGTGATGGTTTCTGCCCGGATTTCGTAAGGGACGAGGCAGAGTTGTTTTCCGCAGCGTCCTACCACAACGAACCGCCCCGTTTGGGTGTCGTAGTACCGTTCGTTGCCATAGCGCAGTATTTCGTCCAGCCGCTTTAAATCAAAGCCACGCACGCGGGCACGGTAACGCAAATATGCTGTCCAGATGATTTTCACCGTATCTCTCCTGAGAGAAATACGAGGAAACGATATCGTGACTTCTATTATACGCCAAAACGCCCCCACTGTCCTCATCACCCGCCCGGCGCACCAGGCCGGGCCTCTGGCCGCGCTGCTGGAAGCCCGCGGCTTTCGGCCTGTGCGCTTCCCTGCCATTGCCATTCGTGCCATAACGCCTAATCCGGCTTTGGATGCGGCGCTTCGCCACGTGGACGAATATGCTTGGATGGTGCTGACCAGCGTCAATGGCGTGCGCATTGTGTGGGAGCGCGCAGAAGCCTTGGGGCTTGCAAAGGCGTTGCAAAAGGCGCGCGTGGCCGCGATTGGGCCTAAAACTGCCCGGGCTTTGCGCCAGCGGGGCATCACGCCCGCTTTTGTGCCCCAGGAATATGTGGCCGAGGCCATTTTGCCGGGCTTGGGCGATGTGCGCGGCCAAAAAGTGTTGCTCTTGCGGGCCTTGCAAGCCCGCCCAACCCTGGCAGAAATGATTGCCGCCGCGGGCGGCGAGGCTCATGAGGTGCCGGTTTACGACACGCTGCCCGCGCAGCCTTCCCTTGAAGGCCTGGAAGCCTTGCGCCGTGGGGTGGATTATTTGACCTTCACCAGCCCTTCCACCGTGCGCAACTTCGTTGCCCTGACGCGGCAGGCCGGACTGGACCCGCTGGCCCTGCCTGGCAACCCGCAGGTGGTGTGCATTGGCCCGATTACCGCCCAGGCCGCCAGGGAAATGGGCTTCCCCGTGGCCGCCGTAGCAGACCCTTACACTGCCGAAGGTTTGGTTGAGGCCATCGTCCGTCTATCCCGACACCTGACACCTGACACCTGACACCTCTCGGAGGCTCTCATGGCAAAATTCCCCCTTTTCCCCACCAGCCGCCCGCGACGCCTGCGGCACACGCCTGCCCTGCGCCGCATGGTGCGGGAGACCGAACTCAACCCCAGTGATTTCATTTACCCCCTGTTCGTCCGTCATGGCCGCAACATCCGCCGCGAAGTGCCTTCCATGCCCGGCGTGTTCCAGTTTTCCGTTGATCAGTTGGCCGCGGAAGCGCGGGAAGTGTGGCAATTGGGCATTCCCGCGGTGATTTTGTTTGGTATTCCTGCAGAAAAAGACCCCGTGGGGCTGGAAAATTTTGCGCTGGAAGGCATCGTCCAGCAGGCCGTGCGGGCGATCAAGGACGCGGTGCCTGAAATGGTGGTGGTGACCGATGTTTGCCTCTGTGAATATACCGACCACGGGCACTGCGGCCTGCTCAACACGGGCGACCCGCGCCCCCACCCGCATTTGCCCGAGGGCTATGTGCTCAACGACCCCACGCTGGAAATTCTTGGTCAGGTCGCGGTTTCCCATGCGGAAACCGGCGCGGATATGGTTGCCCCGAGCGGCATGATGGACGGCATGGTGCAGGCCATCCGCCGCGCACTGGATGAGGCGCAGTTTGAGCATATTCCGATTTTGTCGTATGCGGTGAAATACGCGTCGGCTTTCTACGGCCCTTTCCGCGACGCCGCGGAATCGCCCCCGAAATTCGGCGACCGCCGCTCGCACCAAATGGATCCCGCCAATGCAGCCGAGGCCCTCAAGGAAGCCGCACTGGATGTGGCCGAAGGCGCGGACATGCTCATGGTCAAACCTGCCTTGCCTTATCTGGACATCATCCGGCAAGTGAAAGACGCGTTTCCCGAATTGCCGCTGGCCGCGTACAATGTTAGCGGCGAATACAGCATGATCAAGGCCGCTGCGGCCAACGGCTGGCTGGACGAGCAGCGCACAGTTTTGGAAGCCCTCACCGCCATCAAGCGCGCGGGGGCGGATTTGATCCTGACCTACCACGCCAAAGATGCGGCGCGGTGGTTGAAGTGAAACCGCAGATTACACAGATTTACTCAGATTTTTTCTGTGTAATCTGTGAAATCGGTGGTTTCTCACCGTTGTTTTACGGAGTGAGGAATGACCGTACCCCAAGACCCCTACGCTAACCTTTCCCCCGAAGCCGCGCGCGAGCGGCGCACCCACGACCGCCGCTACGCGGAAGTGGATTTCAACAAAGCGCCGTTTACCATCGCGTGGGAAATTACCCACGCGTGCGCGTACGCGTGCAAACATTGCCGGGCCAATGCCCAGCCCCAACGCCATCCCGACGAATTGACCACCGAGGAAGGCTTCCGCCTGATTGACCAGTTTACCGAATTTGGCAATCCCATCCTCATTTTCACCGGCGGCGACCCTATGATGCGCAGGGACCTTTTTGACCTGATCGCCTATGCCACGGAAAAGGGCTTGCGCTGCTCTCTGACACCAACGGCCACCGCGCTGCCCACGGTGGAACGCCTGCGCAAGGCCAGGGAAGCCGGCATCCGCCGCATTGCCCTCAGCCTGGATGCACCTACGCCCGCGGTGCACGATGATTTTCGTGGGGTGGATGGTTCCTGGCAGCGGACGATGAACATCTTGCACAACGCCCACGAGGTGGGGCTGAGCGTGCAGGTCAATACCACGGTGACCAAATTCAACGTGGATTTGCTGCCTGAGATGGTGCCCTTCATTGAGGAAGTCGGCGCGGTGCAGTGGTCGGTCTTCTTCCTGGTACCCACAGGGCGCGCCCAGGCGCAGTGGATGATCTCTGCTCAGGAACACGAGCGGGTGTTCAATTGGCTGTATGACCTTTCCAAGGCTGCACCCTTTGACATCAAGGGCACCGCGGCGCCCATGTACCGCCGGGTGAGCATTGAACGGCGGCGGGCAGAGTTGGGTGGCGGCGCTGCGGTCACATTCCAGGGCGCAGGCTTCCAGTATGCCGATGGCCTTAACCGCCCCACCAAGGGCGTGAACGATGGCAACGGCTTTTTGTTCATCTCCCATTTGGGCGAAATCATGCCTTCGGGCTTTTTGCCCATTTCGGCGGGCAACGTCCGAACCCACAACGTGGTGGACGTTTACCGCAATGCTCCCTTGTTCCGTGACCTGCGCGACCCTGACAGGCTCAAAGGCCCCTGCAGCACATGCCCCTATCGCGATGTCTGCGGCGGGCAGCGCGGACGCGCCTACGGCGTGTTTGGCGATTACCTGGCCTCTGACCCCGCGTGTGTGCTGGTGGACGAAGCCATCCGCCGCGGGGAGTATCGGCCAGACGAGAAATAATGCGCAAGAATTGCCTTGTAACTTGTAAGTGGTGTTTGTATTAGGTTGAAGTGCCCTGAGCGGAAGCATGAGCGTGAGCGAGGGCTGCAGTCGAAGGACGCAACACTCGGAGCCAAGGCTGGCGCAGTGTTCAATGCTCGCTTTCCTGAATAATTTGTCGCAGACGTTGGATGCTGACGTCCGCCTGGTCGCTTTTGGAGTAAATCGTGATCAAAATTGCCTTGTCCGGTGTGGGTAAGTAATAAATGATGCGATAACCCCCTCGTGCGCCCTTGCGAGCGTCTGAATTTTTGGCCCGTACTTTGAAAACAGCGTATTTGACACCAGGAATTTGTTTCCCAGGCGTGTCGCCGTTCTGGATACGCTCCAGAATAGGCTCAATATCCGAGCGGATATGACGATAGCGCCGACTTAGAAGCCGTATATTCCGTTTGAATTCCGGCGTATAGGCTAACGAGCGTTTGCCATCCTCATTCGGCATCAATATCTTCCCACAAGGTTTCGATATCTTGGGTTTCTCCGTTCAGGGCTTCTTGCCAACCTTGGCGGAAAGATGCTTTGGCTGGTTTCAGTGTAATGGCTTCTCGAAACGTGCGAATGAGTTGTAACAGCGCAGGCCAATACTCTTCGGGCGTGCGTTGTACTTCTTCCAGCATGAGGTTAAGTTCTTTATTGTCCATTGCTAATGCTCCCATTCGGGTTCGCTCATTTTGCTACTAAGGACATTATACAATGTCACAACATGTTTCTGCAACGTCACCCCTCCCTCGCTTCCTCCGCGCCTGCCGCCGCCTGCCGGTGGACGCCACGCCGGTGTGGTTTATGCGTCAAGCCGGGCGCTACATGCCCGAATATCAGGCCGTGCGCGCGAAATACAGCTTGCTGGAAATCACCCGCCGCCCCGACGTTGCTGCGGAAGTCACCCTTCAGCCCGTAGACGTCCTGGGCGTGGATGCCGCCATCCTTTTCGCCGACATCCTGCTCCCTGCCGAGGCGATGGGCCTGCAACTGGAATTCGTCCCCGGCAAGGGGCCAACGTTCCACAACCCTGTGCGCACTGCCGATGACATTGCCCGCCTTCGCCGCCCCGACATCACCGCGGATTTGGGGCACGTGCTGGAAGCCGTCCGCCTGACCCGCCAGGCCCTGGAAGGCCGCGGCGTGCCCCTGATTGGCTTTGCTGGTGGCCCGTTTACCGTGGCTTCCTACATGGTGGAAGGCGGCCCGTCGCGGCACTACCGCACCACCAAGACCATGATGTACGCCGCGCCCGACCTCTGGCACGCGTTGATGGACAAACTCAGCGACACCCTGGCCGCCTATCTGGTCGGCCAGGTGGAAGCCGGCGCGCAGGCCGTGCAGATGTTCGATTCCTGGGTAGGCGTGCTCAGCGTGCCCGACTACCGCCGCTATGTGCTGCCTTACAGCCGTCGCGTGCTTCAGGCCGCGCAGGAAACTGGCGTGCCGGTCATTCACTTTGGCACGGGCACCAGCCATTTGCTGGAAGCCATGCAGGAAGCCGGTGGCACCGTGATGGGCATTGATTGGCGCGAGCCGCTCGACCGCGCGGCTTCCCGCCTGGGCAACGCACCCCTGCAGGGCAACCTGGACCCCTTAGCCTTGTTTGCTCCTACCAGGGAACTCGCCGCCCAGGTGGAAGGCGTCCTGCGCCGCGCGCCGCGGCGAGGGCATATCTTCAACCTCGGCCACGGCATCCTGCCCGATACGCCAGTAGAAGCCGTGCGGGATGTGGTCGCGATGGTGCACGAGCGGACAGCAGCCGCAGATTACGCAGATGCCACAGATTGAACACCCTTTGCATCCTGCATCCTGCATCCTGCATCCTGCACCCTGCACCCTGCAACCTGATCAAAGGCAACCATGACAACACCCCTTTCTATCAAATCCAAGACTTTAACCTTAGCCATTGTTGGCGGTGGCATTTCGGGCCTGGCTGCGGCTTACGAGGCGCTTCGTATAGCCAGAAAAGAAGGCGGCCAGAGTGGGAAAGCCGCCTCGCCGAATATTGCCCTCTTTGAAGCCGCGCCGCGCCTTGGCGGTAAGATTACCACCCATCGCCGGGATGGCTTTGTGGTGGAGGGCGGCCCCGACACCTTCCTCGCAACCAAGCCCTGGGCTGTGGAACTCTGCCGCGAACTGGGCATCGAAGACCGCCTGCGGGGCACCAACCCTCACCGCAAGGCCACCTATGTTTTGCATCGGGGCAGGTTAGAGCCGTTGCCCGACGGCCTGACCATGATGATCCCCACCCGCTTTAGCCCCATGATCCGCACCCGCTTGCTGTCGTGGCCTCAGAAGGCCCGCATGGGGCTGGATTTCTTCCTGCCGCCCCGCCGCGAGGATGGTGACGAAAGCCTGGGTGCATTCCTCACCCGCCGCCTGGGGCGCGGGGCTTACGAAAATCTGATTGAGCCTTTGCTGAGCGGCATCTATGCGGGCGACGGTGACCAACTCAGTATGCCCGCGACGTTCCCGTATTTACGGGAGTTGGAACAAAAATACGGCGGCCTGATCAAGGGGGCGCTGGCCATGCGCCGCAAAATGGGCAAACGCGCCCCCGGCACCCGCAGCGCCTTCCTCACCCCCGAAACCGGCCTCGCCGAAATCGTGGAAGCCCTGGAAGCCACTTTGCGCGCGGGCGGCGTGGCGCTGCACACCAGCGCGCCTGTGCAGGCGCTTACCCCCACCGCGGACGGTTTCCACCTGACCACGCCCCAGGGCGAATATCACGCTCGCGCGGTGGTGCTCGCGACCCCGGCCTATGCCACCGCGGATTTGGTCGCACCCTTTGCCCCGGAGGCCGCCGCGGCCCTGCGCGGTATTCTTTATGCCACCACCGCTACCGTTTCCCTGGCCTATCGGGAAACCGATCTGCCCCGCCCCCTCGACGGCTACGGCTACGTCATTCCGCACAGCGAAGGACGGGAAGCCCTCGCCTGCACGTGGACTTCCACCAAATTCCCCCACCGCGCGCCTGAAGGCTACGCGCTGGTACGGGTGTTCGTGGGCCGAGCGGGCCAGGAAGCCGACATTTCCTGGAACCACGCGGCTCTGGAAGCCATCGCCCGCCGCGAATTGGCGCAGACCGTGGGTATTACCGCAGAGCCGCTGTTTGCCGAGGTGTTTGTGTGGCCCCAGGCCATGCCGCAGTACACGCTGGGACATCTGGATCGGGTGCGGACCGCAGAAGGTGCGCTTTCCCCCTGGCCCAACCTCGCCCTGGCCGGCAATGCCTACCGCGGCATCGGCATTCCCGATTGCATCCGTTCAGGGCGGGAAGCGGTGGAACGAATTATGAATGGTGAGTTATGAGTGGCGTGTTATAAAAGGCCCCCCTCGCCATTCGCGATTCGCAACTTGCATCTTGCATCTTGCAACTTGCAACTTGCATCTTGCAAGCAGCTCCTCACTCGCAATTTCCTCGGAGGTTCCCATGCACATTCCCAATTCCATCCGATGGTTTGAGCGCGCGCAGCAAATTCTCCCCGGCGGAGTGGATTCGCCTGTGCGCGCGTTCCGCGCCGTGGGCGGTCAGCCCTTGTTTATCGCCCGCGGGGAAGGCCCCTACCTTTACGACGTGGACGGCAACCGTTATATTGACTATGTCCTTTCCTGGGGGCCGCTCATCCTCGGCCACGCGCACCCTGATGTAGTGGAAGCCCTGCAAGAGGCCGTGGCCAGGGGCACCAGTTACGGGGCGCCCAGCCCGCTGGAAGTGGAACTGGCCGAGTTGGTGCGTGCCTTCCTACCCTCGGTGGAAATGGTGCGCTTCGTCAACAGCGGCACTGAGGCCACCATGAGCGCGCTGCGCCTGGCGCGAGCCTACACCCAGCGTGACAAAATCGTCAAATTCGAGGGTTGCTACCACGGCCACGCGGATATGCTGTTGGTGCAGGCGGGTTCCGGCGTTGCCACTTTGGGGCTGCCTGATTCTCCCGGCGTGCCGCGCGGGGCAACTCAGGATACCCTGGTCGCCCGCTACAACGATCTGGAAAGCGTGCGCGCGCTGTTCGCGCAATATCCTGAGGAAATCGCCGCAGTCATTGTCGAGCCGGTGGGCGGCAACATGGGCGTGGTGCCGCCTGTTGAGGGTTTCCTGCAGGGTCTGCGGAAAATCACCCAGGAACACGGCGCGGTCCTCATTTTCGACGAGGTGATGACCGGCTGGCGGGTGCACCCCCACGGCGCGCAGGGGCTATACGGTGTCACGCCCGACCTGACCACCCTGGGCAAGGTCATCGGCGGCGGCCTGCCTGTGGGCGCTTACGGCGGTAAGCGGGAAATCATGGAAATGGTCGCACCGTTGGGGCCGGTGTATCAGGCTGGCACCCTTTCGGGCAATCCCTTAGCCATGACCGCGGGCATCGTGACACTGCGGGCGCTGCAAAAAGAAGGCGTGTGGGAGCAAATGGAAGCCGCGGCCCAGCGCCTGACCGCGGGCATTGGCGAAGCCGCACGCGCCGCAGGCGTGCCCGTGCAGCAAACCCGCGTGGGTACCATGTTCGCCACCTTCTTCACCGAAACGCCGGTGCGTGACTGGCCTACGGTGAAAACGTGCGACACCAAACGCTTTGCCCACTTCTTCCAGGCCATGCTGGAACGCGGCGTGTACCTCGCCCCCTCGCAATTCGAGGCTGGTTTCATCAGCCTGATGCACGACGATGCGGTGATCGACGCAACGGTGGAAGCCGCGATGGAGGCGATGCAAGAAATTGCATAAGGCGCAACGGCGCCAAGCGTGTCAGCCTTCTCTATAAAAAGGCTATCGTTTTTGTGCTAAATTTCATGGTGGATCTCCTGGTGGTTGGGGTTCTGTTGCTTCCCTACCTTTACCGGGAGATTTCTCTTTTTTCTACAACACTTGCTCGCGTCCTGTTCCCCTGACTCCTCAGAAAAGATTTTACAATCCCCTTACATCCTACTAAAGTTCTATTAACCACGCCTCGCTACAATGACAACACTTGGGAATCACCGCACTCCCAATATTGCCTTCCACTCATCAGAAAAGCAAAACTCTACCACATTACAATCGTAATAATGAGGGTGCTTCCTTCATAAGGGCTGGCTTATTCGAATCACTGATTTCCGCCGTGCAGGCCCTCGACTCTTTCCTTTGCTGATCTGAGCCTGAGCCACTCTCCTTGGTCTCGCCTCTATCAGGGGCGAGACCAATTTATAACAGGCATGATACACTCATCTCTATACAACAAGGACAACGCCATGAGCAAACTGTTCAGAAACAAATGGTTATTGACCCTTCTGGTGCTCTTGCTGGCCGGCGGCGGTTACTATGGTTACAGCCGCTATCAGCAAACGAAAGAGGCCGCGCAAGCCCCCACAGAAAGCGAACTCAAAACCGCGAAAGTCCGCCGAGGCGATTTAGTGCTTTACGCCAATGGTAGTGGCAATCTGGCCCCGGCCTATGAAGTCGCTTTGGGTTTCGATACCGGCGGCGAAGTGGTGGAAGTGCTGGTCGAAGTCGGCGATCACGTCGAAGAAGGCGACCTCTTAGCCCGCCTGGACGACACCGACGCCCGCCTGCGGCTGGAACAGGCTCAGCGCAACCTGCGCGAACTCACTTCCCCCAGCGCACTGGCTGAAGCCGAATACGAACTGGCCGCGGCCGAAGATAACCTGGACGAGAAGAAAGGCCACCTCATCTGGCTGGTCAGCCTGGGCGTGTTCAATTGGACTGAACGACTTCAGCAAGCCCAGGCCCATCTGGCCGAGCTCAAAGCCGAATACGGCGATAACCCCACCGAAGAACAGCAAGAAGAAATCAAAGCCGCGGAACGGGCTGTCAAAGAAGCCGAAGCCGGATTGCGGGTTTCCCAGCGGTATTACGAAGACACCTACATTATTGAAACCTTCGCCCAAACCGTCGTCAATCCTCGCACGGGCGAAGAGCGAATCGTGTACGAATACGACCCCGACACTGGTCGAAATGAGCCGGTGGTCTATCCACCTTCTGAATACGAAATCAACTTAGAGTCTATCCGAAAAAAGCCAAATCGTGCACAATGGAGGCAGCAGCGAATAACACAAAGGCCAAATAGTTTTCCGGTTTTTTGCACCAACGGGTGCGTACACTCCGGCGTTTCACCAGCCAACTTAGGGTGCGCTCCACG